>NZ_CP033364.1:1827500-1830000 GCF_013170765.1 Mesorhizobium sp. NZP2234
CAAGCTCTGAATCGAAGCCCCAGTAAACGGCGGCCGTAACTATAACGGTCCTAAGGTAGCGAAATTCCTTGTCGGGTAAGTTCCGACCTGCACGAATGGCGTAACGACTTCCCCGCTGTCTCCAGCATAGACTCAGTGAAATTGAATTCCCCGTGAAGATGCGGGGTTCCTGCGGTTAGACGGAAAGACCCCGTGCACCTTTACTATAGCTTTACATTGGCATTCGTAGTGGCATGTGTAGGATAGGTGGTAGGCTTTGAAACCTGGGCGCCAGCTCAGGTGGAGCCACCCTTGAAATACCACCCTTATTACTATGGATGTCTAACCGCGGCCCGTTATCCGGGTCCGGGACAATGTATGGTGGGTAGTTTGACTGGGGCGGTCGCCTCCTAAAGAGTAACGGAGGCGCGCGATGGTGGGCTCAGAACGGTCGGAAATCGTTCGCTGAGTGCAATGGCATAAGCCTGCCTGACTGCGAGACTGACAAGTCGAGCAGAGACGAAAGTCGGTCATAGTGATCCGGTGGTCCCGCGTGGAAGGGCCATCGCTCAACGGATAAAAGGTACGCCGGGGATAACAGGCTGATGACCCCCAAGAGTCCATATCGACGGGGTTGTTTGGCACCTCGATGTCGACTCATCGCATCCTGGGGCTGGAGCAGGTCCCAAGGGTATGGCTGTTCGCCATTTAAAGCGGTACGTGAGTTGGGTTCAGAACGTCGTGAGACAGTTCGGTCCCTATCTGCCGTGGGTGTAGGAATATTGAAAGGATCTGTCCCTAGTACGAGAGGACCGGGATGGACGGATCTCTGGTGGACCTGTTGTGGCGCCAGCCGCATAGCAGGGTAGCTATATCCGGACGGGATAACCGCTGAAGGCATCTAAGCGGGAAACCCACCTTAAAACGAGTATTCCCTGAGAACCGTGGAAGACGACCACGTTGATAGGCCGGGTGTGGAAGAGCGGCAACGCTTGAAGCTTACCGGTACTAATAGTTCGATCGGCTTGATCGTTCTCATTCCTTATGCTCATCACTCCCAATCGGGACGATGAAGGCACAACAAGACCAGCGAAAAAGCCCCGAGAGGCGACCGACAGCTCCGCTGCCGACGTCTCTCTATGCTTCTTCGCTCAAAAAGCTTCTCGAACAACGTGCGTTTTGCCGACCTGGTGGTTATGGCGGAGCGGCTGCACCCGATCCCATTCCGAACTCGGCCGTGAAACGCTCCAGCGCTGATGGTACTTCGTCTCAAGACGCGGGAGAGTAGGTCGCTGCCAGGTCTGCTAAACGCACGTTCGTCTCTCATCCAGGATCAAAATGATCCGGACGCAGAGAAATCTTCTCTTTATGAACAGGCCCGCCAACGGGATCTCGGGCCGCGAAAGCGGCCCTTTCATTTGGTGAGCCATCTACCTATCTGTAGGCCATCCTATTCGTAGGTGTGCGCTTACCGCCAAAGCAAGCAAACGCTTGCTAAGTTCGGCAAGCAAACGCTTGCCTAGGGTTGACGCGGGGTGGAGCAGCCCGGTAGCTCGTCAGGCTCATAACCTGAAGGTCACAGGTTCAAATCCTGTCCCCGCAACCAAATCAAAAGAGCCCGCCTTGTGCGGGCTCTTTTGTATTTGGCCGTGGTGGCCGACCGATTTTAACCCGTCATCAGAGCCCCGCAAGGCGGCAAAGCCGACGCCGCGGGACAGAAACCCAAATCCCGTCCCCAAAACCAGACAATAAACGGCCCGCCCGGCATCCCGCCGGCGGGCCGTTTTGCTATCCGGATGAACCACAACACCCAAATCAGCCCGCCTGGCTCACAGCCCGCGGGCCGCTCCCGTCCTGGAAGGCGGCCGCCGCCATCAACCCGCTCCCCGGATCCGGGTGCTCAGCCTCCGCTGACGCCGCCGCAAAGCGCAGACCCTTCCGAAGCCGGACCCAACGCCCGACCCAACGGCGAAAGCCGAATCAGAGCGACCATCCCAAACCAAGCCCAGACGAATCTAGCCGCTCAGGGTCTTTCCCTCCCGCCTTCACCGCGCGGAGAACCAGAAGATCGGCCCACCCAAACAATCGCAATCCAAGCTCCAAGACGGCGACGAGGGCACCGGGGCCGAGCGAATCGGCGAATCAAACCCCGCGCAGCAATCCGGAATTGGCGTGTGATCCGCATCTCTCTATCAGCGTTTGCCAATAGTTGACATCTATTGCTATATTCCCGTGACCGGATATTTCTTCCAGAGGTTGCCATGCCCAACTACGCCTTGAATGACCACTACGAGAGCTTCATCAGGAAGCAGCTCGAATCAGGCCGCTACAACAATGCCAGTGAGGTCGTCCGAGCCGGCCTGCGTATGCTCGAGGATTTCGAGGCGGAGCGGGAGAAGTGGCTGCGCGAGGAAATCCCGGGACGCCTGGCCGAGCTCCAACGGGATCCGGATAAGGGTGTTCCCGCCGAAACGGTTTTTTCCAGGCTGGAGGCGCGTCATCGCGCGAAGCAGGCGAAAGC